>CAXXCT010000001.1:0-35002 GCA_963666905.2 Alphaproteobacteria bacterium | reverse complement strand
GGCCCGCGCTCCTCCGGCGTGGCCGGAGCGCGGGCGAAGGCGCGCACCGCCTGGTCCGGCCACCCCGGCGCGCCGGGCGAGGGCGAGAAACCCGCCCTTGCCCTCGTGTGGGACGACAGGGATCCCATGGACCACGGTTTCGCGGAGACGGCCGGGGCCCTGCCCGTGCCGCCGCCCCGGCCAGGCCCGTGACCACGCCGCTCGACGCCGCGCTCGACCGCGCGGGCCTGACGCTCATCGAGGCGAGCGCCGGGTCGGGAAAGACCCGCGCCATCACCACCCTGGTCGCCCGCCTCGTCGTCGAGCGGGAGCTCGGGCTCGACCGTTTCCTGGTCGTCACCTTCACGCGCGCCGCCACGGCGGAACTCAAGGAACGCCTGCGCCGCTTCCTCAGGGCGCTGGTCCATGCCATGGACGGCACGGACGACGGCGACGGCCAGGTCCGGGAGCTCCTCGACAGGTGGCGCCGGGGCGGCGCCGTCGACCTCGATGACGCCAGGCGGCGCCTCGGACTGGCGATGCAGGACATCGACCGGGCCAACGTTCACACCATCCACGGCACCTGCGCCCGTCTGCTCTCGGAGTTCTCCTTCGAGTGCGGGCTGCCGTTCGCCCTGGAGGTCGGCGGAGCGCAGGCGGAAACCGTCACGCTGGCGACGCACGATTTCTGGCGCTCGAGGATGGGGGGATTCTCGCCGGGCCTGGCCCATCACCTGCGCGAGACGCGCGTGACGCCGGAATCGCTGGCCCGCTGGGCCGCCGCGGTTCCCCAGCGGCCGGGTCTCGAGATCCGCGGCGTCTGCGGGACGGCCGATGCCCACGAAGAACACGAAGGCGTCTGGCGGGACGCGCTTGAGGACGTCCGCTGCCTCTGGGGGGACCACGGCGGCGCCTTCAGGCAATTCACGGTCCACGGTCCGTTGAACCGTTCGCGCTACCGGGTCGCTTCCGTCGAGAAGGATCTCGGGGACCTGGAGAGGCGGCTGGCCGACCCGGAAGGGCCCCTGTGGCCCGAACGCCTGGTCTCCCGGTTCGGCGCGTCGAGGCTTGCCGACAGCCTGCGCAAGGGGGCGAGCCTCCCCGACAACCCCCTCTTCGAGGCGTTCGACCGGCTCGAGGCGGCGGCCCGCGAGCTGCGCGGCGCCTACGATAACGCCGTGCGCCACCTCAGGAAGGATCTTCTCGACGCGGTGGCGAAGACGCGGCGGCGCCTGGTGCGCGAGAAGCGGCTGCTCGGCTATCACGACCTCCTCGGCGAACTCGACGCCGCCCTTCGGGGTCCGTCCGGCGCCGGGCTCGCCCGCAGCCTGCGCGAGACCTACCCGGTGGCCCTGATCGACGAGTACCAGGACACCGACCCCCTCCAGGCGAGCATCTTCAGACGCATCTACGGCGCGCCGCCGAAGGCTTCCGGGTCCCGCGCCACCCTGTTCGTCGTCGGCGATCCCAAGCAGTCGATCTACGGCTTCCGAGGCGCCGACGTCTTCTCCTACATCGAGGCGAAGAGGAGGGCCCGCAGCACGCTGGCGCTCGACAGGAACTGGCGTTCGACGCCGGCTCTCATCGGCGCCGTGAACCGGCTGTTCGCGGGCGCCGAACCGTTCCTGCTCGACAGCATCGCCTTCCACCCGGCCATGCCGGGCCGCGAGGCGGCGCCGGACCTGGAGACCGGCGACGCCGGTCCGCCCCTGCGCCTGTGGCGTCTCGCCGGCGCCACAGGCGCCGACGCCGGCGCCGAGGCCGCCCGCGCCACCGCCAGCGACATCCGCGGCCTGCTCGCACGTGCGGTCCTCGGGGGAAGGCCCCTGAAGGGATCGGACGTCGCCGTTCTCGTGCGCACCCGCTTCCAGGGGCGCCTCGCCGCGACGGAGCTTCGCCGGCGCGGCGTGGGCTGCGTCGAGTTCGACGACACCAGCATCTTCGAGACCCGCGAGGCGGCGCAGATGGAACGCCTGCTGTGGGCGCTCGCCCAGCCGGGCCGCGAGGACAGGGAAAGGACGGCGCTCACCGGCGACATCTTCGGCCTCGACAATCGCGAGCTCGCGGATCTCGGCGGGGACGGCGGCGCCTGGGAGCAGTGGGCGGATCGGTTCGGCGCGTGGCGCAGGATGTGGAGGTCGCGGGGCATCGGCGCGACCCTGCGCCGCATCGCCGACGCGAGCGGCCCCTCGAAGGGCCTGGCGGCCTACGCCAACGCGGCGCGGCGCCTGAGCAACGTGCGGCACCTGACGGAGCTCCTCCAGGAGGCGGAGTCGGAGCTTCGCCTGGGCCCCGCCGGCCTTGCCACCTGGTTCGGCCGGCAAAAGCGCGAGATCCGCGGCGACGGCGCCACCGAGCTGCGTCTCGAAAGCGACGAGAACCTCGTGAGGATCATGACCATCCACGGCTGCAAGGGCCTGGAGTTCCCCGTCGTCTACTGCCCCTTCACGTGGTACTGCCCGGGCCGCCGGAGCAGCGCTTCCGACTGGGCGGCCTTCCACATCGAGAAGGACGGCGCCTATCCGCTCGCCCTGACGCTGGACCCGGGACCGGGAGACCTGACCGCGGAAGCGGTCGAGGCCTTCATGGAGGAGCTGCGCCTGCTCTACGTGGCGCTGACGCGCGCCAGGGAGCGCTGCGTCATCGTGACCGCCCCGCCGAAGGTGAGCGTGCCGAAGTCGTCGGCCGCGATGGCGCCGCTCGCCTGGCTGATCCACCGGACAGCCGGAGACGGCCCGGCGGACCCCGGGGACGACGAGGCGGCGGAGCAGGACCGGGCCGTCACGGGCGCGATGACGGCGCGCCTGAGCGCCGTCAGGGACAGGATCGGGTCTCTCGACGAGGCCGCCTGGAAGGAGGAGCTCGAGCGGTTCGCCGCGTCGTCGCAGGGCACGATCCGCATCGACCGGCACGACCCCGCGTCGTCGACGCGCACGCCGCCGGGGAGCGGTGCGCAGGACACCCTGGCGGCGCGGACGTTCGGCCGGGAGCTGCGGAACGTCCGCCAGATCACGAGCTTCCCCTCGGCGTTGAGCAGCGGCCACGGCCGGCGGGACGGGGCGGAGCGGGAAGCGGCCGGCAGGCCCGATCACGACGAGGCGGCGAGCGAGGCGGCGCCCGGGGACGGGGAGGTCTCGGCCGACCCCGCGACGCCCTTCGCGTTCCCCCGGGGCACGACCTCGGGCCGCTGCCTTCACAGCATCCTCGAGGCGCTCGATACCCGGTCCGCGGACGACCTCGACAGCGTCTGCGGCCGCTACCTGAGGCACTACGGGATCGACCTGCGGTGGAAGGACGCGGCGCGGGCCATGGTCACCAACACCCGCAGCACCCTTCTCGGGGAGCCCGGTCACGACGGCTTCCGCCTCGAAGAGGCGCTGCCGAGGCTTCCGGAGCTGGAGTTCCACCTTCCCGCCGAAGACCTGCGCACGGAGGCGATATCCGGGTGCCTGAAGCGCCACGGCTATGCCGATCCGATCCCGTCGTCGCGGGCCGGCGGGCCGATCGAGGGCTACCTGAGGGGGTTCATCGACCTCGTCGTCGCCGTCGGCGGCCGCTGGTACGTTCTCGACTACAAGTCGAACTGGCTCGGCAACCGCCCGGACGACTACGCGCCGGACAAGCTCGATCCCGCGATGCACAGGAGCGGCTACACCTTCCAGTATCTCCTCTATCTCGTGGCGCTGGACCGGTACCTTGCCACGAGGCTCGGCGACTACGCCTACGACCGCCACGTGGGCGGCGCGTTCTATCTCTTCCTGAGGGGAATCGACGCCGGCGCCGGGATGGCAAGGGGCGTCTACTTCGACCGTCCCGACGAGGCCTGCATCCGCGACCTCGACGCCTGTTTCAGACGATGACGCCCGACCAGCCGACATTCGAGGACATCGACCGCCACCTCGCCGCTCTCGTGGCGAGCCTGGGGGACGGCGCCGACGACGGGGCCCCCCTCGCGGCCGCCGTGACGAGCGCCCTGACGCGGGAGGGCCATATCTGCCTCGACCTCGACGAGATGGCCGGCAGCGCCTGGCCCGCCGGGGAGGGGTCGCCGCTGCCGGACCTTGGACCCTGGCTCGCTGCCCTCGAGGCGAGTCCCGCCGTGGGCCGGGCCGGGGACCGCGCGCCGCTGGTGCTGGACGGCCGCCGCCTCTACCTCCGGCGGCTCCACGCGCTGGAAACCGGGACCGCCGCCGGGATCCTGGACCTCGGCCGCCGGCCCGGACCGCCGGCCGACGTTCCCGACGCCGTGCTGGAACGGCACTTTGCGGACGAGGAACCGCGCCGGGCCGCGCGGGCCGCGCTCGCCGGCAGGCTGTGCTGCATCTCCGGCGGTCCGGGGACCGGCAAGACGACCATCGTCGGCAGGATCCTCGCCCTCTTTCTCGAGCTCGGTCTCGTCGCCGCGGAGGAGATCGCCCTGACGGCGCCGACAGGCAAGGCGGCGGCGCGCCTCCAGCAGGCGGTGCGCGATGTCGCGTCGCCGCCGCTTGCGGCCACCACGATCCACCGCTGGCTGCTGGCCGGCCGCGGCTCGACGAGGCTCCTCGTCATCGACGAGGCCTCGATGGTGGACATCACCCTCATGGCGCGGGTCCTGGCGGCACTCGACGCCGGCGCCGGGCTCATCATGCTCGGCGATTCCTCCCAGCTCGCCTCGGTGCAGCCGGGCTCCGTCTTCGCCGATCTGTGCGCCTCGGCGCGCCTCGCCGCCTCGCCGCTTCGCTCGTGCGTCGTCGAGCTCACGAAGAACTGGCGCTTCAGCGGTGACGGCGGCATCGGCCGGCTGGCCGAGGCCATCAGGGACGACGACGCCGACCGCGTCGTCGACGCCCTCCTCGATCCGAACGACGACGAGGTGGAGCTCAGGCCCCTCGACGAAGCGCAAGGCATGGAGCACCTGGCCGGGGAGCTGACCGAGCGGCACTTCGAACCCCTGGTGCGCGGGATGCGGACGGGGCGGATCCGGCCGGACGGGACCTTCGATCCGTTTCGCGGTTTCCGGGTGCTGTGCGCCCACCGCCACGGCCCCTTCGGCTCCGCGCGCTTCAACCGGATCGTCGAGCGCCTGCTGCAGGAGCAGGGGCTCGGGCCGCCGCAGGAGTTCTATGCCGGGCGTCCGGTGCTCGTCACCCGCAACAGCCACCGGCTCGGCGTGTCGAACGGCGACACGGGGATCGTCGTCGACGGCGGGAGGAGCGTACTGTTTCCCGGCCTCCCGGGCGCCGACGGCCGGGCGCTCCTCGTGCCCCCGGGGCGCCTGCCGGACCACGAGAGCTTCTTCGCCACGACCGTCCACCGCGCCCAGGGCTCCGAGTTCGACGACGTGGCGGTCATCCCGGGGCCCGCGGACTCCCGGCTGAGCACCCGGGAGCTCCTCTACACGGCGGTCACGCGGGCGCGCCGCCGGGTGATCGTCCACGGCACCGCCGACAGCGTCAGGGCCGCCGTGGGGCGCAGGACGAGGCGGTTTTCCGGCCTGCCGGACCTTCTCGCGGCTGCCGGCGAGCCGGCTACACGTCGACCGCCACGAAGCGCATCGCCTGGCGGGCGGTGCGGCGGACCATCTTCCGTCTCACCGGCGAGTGAACGAGCCGGTTGAGGGCGGCGAGCGCCAGGTCCCCGGCGCCGCCCGTCTCCCTGGAGGAGGCCAGGCAGCGCACCGCCTCGGCGGTCTTGAGCAGGTGCACCGAGACGATGTACTCGTCCTGGCCGTGATCGAGGAGCATCGCCTCGACGCCGGCGAAGAATCCCGCCCGGTCCGTCACCTGCCAGTCCGCCCCGTCGACGTGCGGGTCCTGGTGGCCGGTGTTGCGGCCCGAGAAGCAGGCCATCTGGAGGAGGCCGGCCGGCCACAGATCGGGGTACCTGCCGCACAGCTTCAGCACGGCCTCGGAGAAGGTCAGGCCGTGGGTGAGATCCAGCCAGCCGAAGTCGCTGCCGTAGGGCTGGTCGATGTCGTCGAGGTGGGCAAGGTCGAACCTGAGCATGTTCGACGCGTTGGCGGCCAGCAGGCTGCGGTAGAGGTCGAGCGGTGCGGCGGCGCCGTGGGCGGCGGTGAAGGCCACCGCCCTGCCCGCGTTCAGCGAGGCATAGTCGTCGGCCGACGGCGCCTGGCCGTTCGCCTTGCCGCCGAACGTCTCAACCGCCCCGGAATAGGCGCGGAACTCGGGAATGAGATCCTCCCGGAACGCCGAGACGAGGCTGCGGACCAGCGACAGGATGAGCGGCTCGGCGACCTCGTCGCCCAGCCGCCGGACAAGGTCGCCGACCTTGGAGACGTAGATGGCCGAATGGCCGAAGTCGGCATAGTGCGCCAGGGCGGCGCGGGCCAGCCCCCGATCCATCGTCTCGTGGGCGCCGCCCGCCTCGAGGGCGCCCCTGGCCAGGCGGATGGCGCCTGCCTCGTCTTGCGCCTCGACGGCCTCGACGAAGGCCTCCTCGTCCCAGTCCTCGGCGCCTTCGGCGTAAGGGTAGGCCGCCTCGCGCAGGGTGTCGTCGGACATGTGGCCGATGGCCTCGAGGAGGCAGATCAGCCGGTTCTCGGGATTGTCCCCGTGGCGGTCGTGGAGTGCCAGCCAGTCGGCGGCGCCCGCAAAAGCGTGGGTCCAGCCGAACTCCAGCCTGTCGTGGGACCAGCGGATCGCCTCGCGCACGGCCGCCATCGGGTCGCCGCCGATCCGCATGATGCGCGCGATCTCGCGGGAGAGCTGCTCGTAGGCGTGGTCGTCGAAGCCCTTCTTCAGGCCCTCGAGCGCTCCGGCCACCTGCTCGTCGACGGGCGGATCGACGATTTCGACCCAGACGTCGCCGCCGCGCACGTCTACGGGATAGGTGCGCAGCCTGTCGCCGTCGCGCTGGTTCTCGCCGGTCTCCAGATCGAACTTCCAGTTGTGCCAGTTGCAGGTGAGCTTGCAGTCCCCGTCGAGCGTCCCCTCGCTGAGCGGATAGCCCTCGTGGGGGCAGCGGTTGTTGCAGGCGTAGATTCCATGCTTCGTGCGGAAGATCGCGATCTGGCGGTTGTCGAGGCGAAAGACCGCGCGCCCCTTCCTCTCCAGCTCGCCGCAGCCAACGGCCTTCACCCATCCCGCGCCCATGTCCCGCCTCCATGCGCTGCCACCGTGCAGTATAGGGATAGCCGCCGCCCGGCTCCACCGCGCCCGGGGTCGGGTCTTCCCCGCCGGAATGTCCGTGTCTGACCACCACAGCCATCGGCCATGGCGCACGCACGAATCGGGAACGCCCGACGCCCCGGCATTGACAAGAGGCAGGCGCGACTCTAGGAGCAAGACGCTTCCGGCGGGAGGTAGGCGCCCGGGACGTGGTCCAGGCATTCCCGCCACTACCAGAAAGCCTTGTTGTGGATGCCGCGGCGGTGCAGAAGGCGGTGAAAGCGTTCATGGGGGCCAAGTGATGAGTGAAGACATCCGTTCCATCTGCATGCCCAAGTGGGGCCTTTCCATGAGGGAAGGGACAGTTTCGGGGTGGCTCGTGGAGGAGGGCGATTCGATCGCGCCCGGCGACGAGATCATCGATATCGAGACCGAGAAGATCGCCAACGCGGTCGAGGCCATAGACGGCGGCGTGCTGCGGCGGTGCGTGGCCGAAGCCGGCGAGGTCCTGCCCGTCGGCGCCCTTCTCGGCGTCCTGGCCGACGGCAGCGTGGCCGACAGCGACATCGAGGCCTTTGTCGCCGACTTCCAGGCGAACTTCGTGCCGCCCGAGGACGACGAGGAGGAGGACAGCGGCCCGGCGACGCAGACCGTGGACGTGGCGGGCCGCGCGATCCGCTACCTCACGAGAGGCGAAGGCGGGACGCCCGTCATCCTGATTCACGGATTCGGCGGCGATCTCAACAACTGGCTGTTCAACCACGAGGCGCTTGCCGCGTCACGGGCGGTCCATGCCCTCGACCTGCCGGGCCACGGCAGCTCCTCGAAGGATGTCGGCGACGGCTCGGTCGGATTTCTCGCAGACATCGTCGTCGGCTTCGCCGATGCCCTCGGAATCGACAGGGCGCACCTTGTCGGCCACTCGATGGGCGGCGCCATTTCGCTTGCCATCGCGCGTTCGGCGCCGCAGCGCGTGGCCTCGATCACCCTGATCGGGAGCGCCGGCCTCGGCAGCGAGATCGACGGGGACTACCTCGACGGATTCATCGCCGCCGAACGGCGCAAGGACCTCAAGCCGCACGTCGAGAAGCTGTTCAGCGATCCCGCGCTGGTGACCCGTCAGATCGTCAACGACCTGCTCGCCTTCAAGCGGATCGACGGCGTGACGGACGCGCTCGGCACGATCAGGGACGCCTTCGCGCCCGGCGGCGGGCAGGCCGAGGTCATGCGCGACGTGGCCGGCAGCGTGCCGACCCTCGTCGTCTGGGGCTCCGACGACCGGATCATTCCCGCGGCCCACGCGGACGGCCTGCCGGGTGGCGTGTCCTCGACCGTCCTCGACGGCCAGGGGCACATGGTGCAGATGGAAGCCGCGGCCGACGTCAACCGCCTGATCGACGGGCACATCGGCGCCTGACGGTCCGAACGGCGGCCGGGAACTCCGCCCGAGGCGCGACACCCTCGTGACAGGCAGGCGGCGTCCTGCGACGATACCGGGGGGCATGCCATGAAGAGTCTCGCCGATCTGCTCGCCGACCTTGCCCGCTACGCGGACCTCGACGACGCGTCCTGCCGGTCGCTCGACCCGGACGCCTACCTCTCCGAGGAGCTCTGGGCCCACGAGGTGAGCGCCATCTTCGAGCGCTCGTGGCTGTGCGTCGGGCGCGAGGAGTACGTTCCCGAACCCGGCGACTACACCACGATCGACGTCATGGGCGAGCCCGTCGCCATCGTGCGCGGGCGCGACGGCGTCCTGCGCGCCCTCAACACTGCGTGCCGCCACCGGGCCATGCCGGTGGTGACGGGACGCGGCAACGCCTCGCGCTTCGTCTGCCCCTACCATTCCTGGGTCTACGCCACGGACGGCCGCCTGATCGGCGCCCCGCACATGGAGGGAAGCCGGGTCTTCGACAGGGCCGCCTGCCGTCTTCCCGAGTACCGCCTGGAGAGCTGGAAGGGGTTCCTGTTCGTCAATCTCGACGACGGCGCGCCGCCGCTTGCAGCCTCGATGGCCTCGATGGAACGGGCGACGCGGAACTACCGCATCGAGGAGCAGACGGAGGTCTTCCACTACGAGACCACCTGGAACGGCAACTGGAAGCTCTCCGCCGAGAACTCCATGGAGTACTACCACCACATCGGGCTCCACGCCGGCACGGTCGGCGTCCAGATGCCGGCCGACGGCACCTACTTTCCGGAGCAGCCCCCTGTCGACGGCACTTTCACCCATGAGCGCTGCAGGATCGGGCCGGACTATCTCGTCGGCGCCGACCACCCGCTCAATCCGCGGGGCGACGTCTCGGGCCTCACGCCCGAGGAGAGGGACACCGGCTATCTCGTCTACGTCTTTCCGGCCTTCACGATGGCGATGCGCGCCGGTTCCAACAACTGGCTGTCGTTTCGCCCCGACGGGCCCGACCGCACCCGAGTTCTGGGTGGCTACCTCGTGTGGAGGGAGCTCGTCTCGGACGACCCGGAGGTGACGCGGGCGCGCGCCGGGCTCATCGAGAAGGTCAACGCCGAGGACGCCCTGGCGACGACCGAGCTCGCGCGCGCCATGAGGAGCCGCAAGGCGCCCCGGGGCCCCCTGTCGCCCTTCGAGAAGACGCTCGTCCATTTCTACCGCTACCTCGGCCGCACGCTCTCCGGCGCCTGAAACGCCGGTTCGCGCGGCAAGCGTGGACTCGATGTCCGCCGGGCGAGTCTCGCGCGGGACCGGCAGACGCATTTCCGGCGGTTGGCGCCGCGGCGGTGGACTTGCGCGAAGGCGAGGCGCTATGACGGTCGCGTTACGGCGGAGGAGCGCGGCATGAGGTTTTCGGGCAAGCGCGTGATCGTCACCGGCTCGACGCGCGGCATCGGCAGGGAGACGGCGCGGCTCTTCCTCGAGGAGGGCGCGCGCGTGGTGATCCACGGGCGCACGCAGGAGTCCGTCGACAGGACGGTGGCGGAACTCGGGGGCGGCCGGGGACTGCCCGCGGACCTCTCCACCCTCAAGGGCTGCAGGGCGCTCGTCGACGGGGCGCTCGACCATCTCGGCGGTCTCGACGTCCTCGTCAACAACGCCGCGGTCGGCGACGGCGCGATGATCGAGGACTCGGACGAGGCGCTCTGGCAGGCGACCATGGACATCAACCTGCGCGCGCCGTTCTTCCTCACCCGCCATGCCCTCGCGGCGCTGCGCGAGGCGAGGGGCAACGTCGTGATGGTCTCCTCGGTCTCCGGCCTGATGGGCCATGCCGACGGCGTCACCGTCTACTGCACGTCGAAGGGCGGCCTCAACAACATGACCCGGGCGATGGCCCTGGAGCTTGCCGGCGAGGTCCGCGTCAACGCCGTCGCGCCGGGCCCCGTCGATACGGACATGCACCGCATCCCGGCCCGCCTGTCGGGCGACGAGAGAGGCTACTTCGAGGCGATCGACGGCTGGGTGCCCATGGGCCGCATCGGCACCGCCGGGGAGATCGCGCGGGGCATCCTGTGGCTGGCCTCCGACGCCGCGAGCCTTGCCACCGGCGTGATCCTCTCGCTGGACGGCGGGGGAAGCGCGGGCCACTGAAGGCAGGGGGCAAGGAGACCGTGGCCGGCGACGGGGAGCGGCCGCACCTGCTGGAGGCGGCGAACCTCGCCTGCGAGCGCGGCGGGCGGCTGCTCTTCGAAGGGCTGTCGTTCTCGCTGCCGCCGGGGTCCGCCGCCGTCGTCACCGGCGAAAACGGCAGCGGCAAGAGCAGCCTGCTGCGCATCGTCGCAGGGCTCCTCCCGGCGACGGAAGGCCGGGTCGCCTGGCGCGGCGAGGACTGCCGCCGCGAACCCGGCCGCTGGCGCCGCGAGATGGTGTTCCTCGGCCATCTCGACGCCGTCAAGCCGGCCCTGTCGGTGCGCGAGAACCTGGCGTTCTGGGGTGCGCGGGACGAGAAGCTCCTCGAGGAGATGGGACTGGCGGCGCTGGCCGGCCTGCCCGCGGCCATGCTCTCGGCCGGGCAGAGACGGCGCCTCGCGCTCGCGCGCGTGGCGGCCCGCCCCGGCGGTTGCTGGCTCCTCGACGAGCCGGCCGCCCACCTCGACGAGACATCGTCCGGCCGGCTGGAGCGCATGATCGGGCATCACCTGGCGCAGGGCGGCATCGCGGTGGTCGCCGCCCACACGGCGCGCGGCCTGGGAGACGCCCTTCCCATCCGCCTGGGTCCGGGGACGTGACGGGCATCGGCGCTCTCGTGGCGCGCGACCTCGCGCTCGCCGTCAGGCGCCGCGGCGAGGCGGGGCTCACCCTCGCCTTCTTCGTCATGGCGGCGGCGATCTTCCCCTTCGGCGTCGGTCCCGATCCCCTGCTGCTCGGCAGCATCGCCGCCGGCGTCGTCTGGGTGACGGCGCTCCTGGCCTCCACCATCTCGCTGGACCACCTGTTCCGCGGCGACCTCGAGGACGGCTCCCTCGAGATCCTCGTCCTCGACCACCGGCCGCTCGAGGGCGTGGTCGCGGCGAAGTGCCTGGCGCACTGGCTCGCCACCGGCCTTCCCGTCGTCGCCCTGGCGCCGCTGATGGCGCTGCTGCTGAACTTCGACATGGATGCGTGGTGGGTCCTGGTGCTGTCCCTGGCCATCGGCACGCCGGCGCTCTCGCTGGCGGGCAGCGTCGGCGCGTCGCTGGTCCTCGGCGCCCGGCGCGGCGGCGCCCTGACGGGCCTCGTCGTGCTGCCGCTGTGCCTGCCGGTGATGGTCTTCGGTGTCGGCGCCGTCGAGGCGGCACTGGCGGGCCGGCCGGTTCTCCCCCATATCCTCATCGAGGCCGCGATCCTCGTTGCCGGCGCGCCCCTTGCCCTCAAGGCCAGCGCCGCGGCATTGCGGATCGCCGTCGAGTGAGCCCGCCCGGACCGACGCGACACAGATGCCCCTGAGACTGCACAGCCTTGCCAGTCCGGCGCGCTTCGACAGGTTCGCCCGGCGCATCCTGCCCTGGACCTGGGTCCTGGCGGCCCTGCTGATCCCGTGCGGCCTCCTGTGGGGGCTCGCCTTCTCGCCGGCGGACTACCAGCAGGGCGACACGGTGCGCGTGATGTACGTCCACGTGCCGTCGGCCTGGATGGCCATGGCCTGCTATGCGCTGGTCGCCCTGCTGTCGGCGTCGTTCCTCGTCTGGAAACACCATCTGGCCGGACTCGCCGCCCTGGCGGCCGCGCCGGTGGGCGCCTGCTTCACGGCCACCGCGCTCGTCACCGGCAGCCTGTGGGGCCTGCCGACGTGGGGGACATGGTGGGTGTGGGACGCGCGCCTGACGTCCGTGCTCGTGCTGTTCTTCCTCTATCTCGGCTACATCGCCCTGGCCGGCTCCTTCGACGACCGCTCGAGGGGCCTGCGCGCCGCCTCGATCCTGGCCGTCGTCGGCGTCGTCAACCTTCCCGTCATCAAGTTCTCGGTCGACTGGTGGAACACGCTGCACCAGCCGGCGAGCGTGCTGCGTCTCGACGGTCCGGCGATCCACGCCTCCATGCTCTGGCCCCTCGCGATCACGGCTGCCGGCTTCGCCGCCTTCTTCGCGGCGCTCCTCGTGGTGCGCATCCGCTCGGAACTCCTGGCGTGGCGGATCGAGGCCCTCATGCGGCGGCGTTCGGCGGGGGCCGCCTGAATGGCCGAATTCCTGGATATGGGCGGCGACGCGGCGACGGTGTGGCCGGCCTACGGCGTCACGATCGCCGTGCTGACCGGCCTCCTCGTCGCCAGCCTGAGGACGTACGCGCGCCGGCGCCGCGACCTGGAGCGGCTCGAACGGACCGGGCGGGACAACCGATGACGCGCAAGGCGCAGCGCCTGGTCTTCCTCGCCGCCGTCGTGGCGTGCTTCTCCGCGGCCGCAGCGCTCGTGCTGGTCGCGCTCGAGTCGCGGGTGACGTTCTTCTATTCGCCGTCCGAATTGCCTGACGGCATCGCCGGGACCGAGATCCGGCTCGGCGGACTGGTGGTCGAGGGCAGCATCCGCAGGCTGGACGACGGACTGACGACGCGTTTCGAGCTGACCGACGGCACGGCCGGCGTGGCTGTGGTCCATGCCGGCATCCTGCCCGACCTCTTCCGCGAGGGTCAGGGCGTCGTGGCCAGGGGCGTTCTCGACGGCGCCAGCGGGATGTTCAGGGCCGACGAGGTCCTGGCGAAGCACGACGAGACCTACATGCCGCCGGAGGTGGCCGAGGCGCTGAAGAGATCCGGCCACTGGCGCGAGGACGGATGACCGCCGCGGCGCGCCGCCAGGTGGCGGTCTGGCTCCTCGCGGTCGCCCTCCTGGTCGCCGCCATGGTCGTGCTGGGCGGCGTGACGCGGCTCACCGAATCGGGGCTTTCCATGACCGACTGGCGGCCGGTGACGGGCTGGCTCCCGCCGCTCGATGCCGGGGACTGGGAAGCGGCGTTCGCCGGCTACCGGGAGTCGCCGGAGTACCGCGCGGTCAACCGCGGCATGGCGCTCGAGGACTTCAAGACGATCTTCTGGTTCGAGTACGCCCACCGGCTTCTCGGGCGGATCCTCGGTCTGGCCTTCCTCCTGCCCTTCGCCTGGTTCCTTGCCGCGCGCAGGCTGGACCGGCGACTGGCGCTCAGGCTGGCCTTCATCTTCGTTCTCGGCGCTCTCCAGGGGTTCGTCGGCTGGTTCATGGTCCAGAGCGGCCTCGTGGACCGGCCGAGCGTCAGTCCGTACCGCCTTGCGATGCACCTGGCGCTCGCCCTCGCCATCTACGGCATGGTGGTGTGGACCGCGGCCTCGCTTCTGAAGACTCCCGACTACGGTGCGGCCGAGACGGCCATCGCGGGGCCGCGGCGCCAGGCGTACCTGGTGCTCGCCCTTCTCTCGGCTGCCGTCCTGTCGGGCGCCTTCGTCGCCGGCCTCGACGCGGGGCTCTACTACAACACCTTCCCGCTGATGGATGGCAGGCTGGTTCCCGCCGCCTGGCTGGACCTCGACCCGTGGTGGCTCAACCCGTTCCAGAATCCGGCCGCCGCGCAGTTCAACCACAGGGTGCTGGCGATGGCGACGGTGGCCGCCGCATGGCTGCTGTGGCTGTCGCTGGGACGGCGGACCCTGACGCGCCTGACGCGAAGGCTGGCGGGCGCGGCGGCCATGGCCGCCGTGGTCCAGGCCGCGCTGGGCATCGCCACCCTGCTCGCCTACGTCCCGGTGTGGCTGGGGGCCCTTCACCAGGCGGGTGCGCTCGTCCTCCTCACCCTCGCGCTCCTGGTGCCGCACAGCCTGCGGCAGCGGTCCTCCTGATCCCGCGGGCGGCGCCGCCCGCGTTCAGCCCGCCAGGGCCCTGCCCAGGGCGAGGAAGCAGCGCGCGGTGTCCCGGTCGACGGCATCGTCGGTCGGCAGGGGCTGGGAGGCGAACTTCGCGACGACCATGGCGGCCACCGGATCGACCCACAGATACTGGCCGTAGACGCCGATTCCGGTGTAGCTGCCGTGGTCGTCGCCCATGATCCACCACTTGTTGCGATAGCCGCCGTGCGGATTGTCCTCGGCCCCCTCGCCGTTGGCCCATGCCGTCCTGTCGTGGTTGAAGCGAGTGTCGGCCACCCACGGCCAGGGGACCACCTGGCGGCCGCCGGCCTGGCCGTTCTCGAGCATCATCTGCCCCACTCTGGCGAGGTCGCGCAGGGTGAGGCAGACGCCTCCGGCGGCGCGCGGCGCGCCGAGCCTGTCCACGGTGACGTAGCCGTCGAACTCGGCGCCCATGGGCTGCCAGAGGAGCTCGCTGACGACACGGGCGTAGGCGCACCCGGCCGCCCGCTCGATCACCCAGCCGAGAAGGTCGGTCGCGGGCGAGACGTAGTGGAAGGCCCGGCCATGGACTCCCTTCGCCCGCAGCGTCGGCAGCCAGGAGCGCAGGTCCCCGGGATGTGCGGGGTCGTCCGGCGGCTTCCATCCGGAGACCTCGCGGTACTCGGTGATGAGGCCGGCATCGGCGAGATAGTCCTCGGTGAAGTCGACCCCGACCGTCATGTCGAGCAGGTGCTGGAGCCGGCAGTCGGCGAAGGCCGATCCCTCGACCTCGGGCACGAGATCGAGGATTCCCCGCCGCGGATCGAGCAGCCCGCGCTCGACGAGGATGCCGGTCACGAGCGCCGTGATCGACTTCGAGATCGACATCAGGATATGCGGCCTGTGGGCCTCGAATCCGTTGCGGTAGTGCTCGAGGACGATGCGGCCGCGGTGGAGCACGCAGATGCCGTCGGTCTGGTTGCGGTCGAGAAACTCCGCCAGCGAGGTCCGGCGATCCCGGTGGTCGGCGAAGGAGACGCCCATGAGATCCAGCGGCGCGCGGCCGAGCTCCATGACCGGCCCGGCGCCGCGCCAGATCGCAGCCGTGGGCACGAGCTCGCTGACGTGCTGGAAGCTCCAGCGGTTGAAGGGCGGCGTCCGCCAGTTCGCGAGGGTGACCTGGCGGTCCCCCGGCGGCGGGAAGGCCTGCATGAGGTCGTGATCGGGCATGGCTGTGGTCTCCCGGCGCGTCGTCCGCCTACCGTATTCGAGGGGTTGAGGCGTTGTATAGCGCCGCTTCCTTCGTCGTGCGGGACGCGCCATACTCGCCCGGTCCGGAATCGAGAAGGGAGGCGGCGACCCATGGCGGAGCGGCCCGACGACGCCCTTGCCGAGCTCGCTGTCATGTTCGGCGACAGGTTCTCCACCAGCCGGGCGGTTCTCGACCAGCATTCCCACGACGAGAGCTGGCATCGCGCCTCGGCGCCCCATGCCGTGGTCTGGCCGCGGACCACGGCCGAGGTGTCGTCCCTCGTCGAGGTCTGCGCGCGCCACGCCATGCCGGTGATCCCCTTCGGCACCGGCACCTCGCTGGAGGGCCAGGTCGTGGCGACGCACGGCGGCGTCAGCGTCGACATGACGCGCATGAACCGGATTCTCCAGGTCAATCCGGAGGATCTCGACGCCACGGTCGAGGCCGGCGTGACGCGCAAGCAGCTCAACGAGCACCTGAGAGACCAGGGCCTCTTCTTCCCGGTCGACCCCGGCGCCGACGCCTCGATCGGCGGCATGGCGGCGACGCGGGCCTCGGGCACCAACGCGGTGCGCTACGGCACGATGCGCGAGGCGGTGCTGGCGCTGGGCGTGGTCACCCCCGACGGGCGCGTCGTGCGGACGGCGAGACGCTCGAGAAAGTCGTCGGCAGGCTACGATCTCACACGGGTCTTCGTCGGCTCGGAGGGAACGCTCGGCGTCATCACCGAGGTCACCGTGCGGCTCTTCGGCATCCCCGAGGCCGTCAGCGCCGCCACGGTATCGTTTCCGGACATCAAGGCGGCGGTCGATGCCGTCATCCTCACCATCCAGTCCGGCCTCTCCATGGCGCGCATCGAGCTGCTCGACGAGCTCCAGATCGACGCCATCAACGCCTACTCGGGACTGGAGAACCCGGTGGCCCCGACCCTGTTCCTCGAGTTTCACGGGACCGAGGCGGGCGTCGCCGAACAGGCCGCCAGGATGGGGGAGATCTGCGCCGACTTCGGCGGCAGCGGCTTCACCTGGGTGACGCGCCAGGAAGACAGGAACAGGCTGTGGCAGGCCCGTCACGACGCCGCCTGGGCGGCCAAGGCCCTGCGCCCGGGCTGCGCCATGTGGCCGACCGACGTCTGCGTGCCGATCTCCAGGCTCGCCGAGTGCATCGAGGAGACGAGGGAGGACCTCGAGACGACCACGCTCCTGGCGCCGATCGCCGGGCACGTCGGCGACGGCAATTTCCACCTCGTCTTTCTCCTCGATCCGGACGATGCCGGGGAACTCGAGGAAGCCCGGCGCCTGAACGAGCGCCTCGTCAGGCGGGCGCTGGCCATGGACGGCACCTGCACGGGCGAGCACGGCGTCGGCCTGGGCAAGATGAAGTACCTCGAGGAGGAGCACGGCGGCGCGCTGGCCCTCATGCGCCAGCTCAAGACGGCCTTCGATCCGCAGAACATCATGAATCCGGGAAAGGTCGTCGCCGTCTGACAAGGGAGGCCGGTCATGCTCGAGGTCGAACCCGTCACCCCTGTCATCGGCGCCCAGGTGCGGGGCATCGATCTGGCCCGTCCCCTCGGGGAGCCCGTGTTCGCCGCGCTGAAGGCGGCGTGGGAGAGGCACCACGTCCTCTTCTTCCGCGACCAGGCGCTGACGCCGGCCTCGCTGCAGGCGCTCGGCCGCCGCTTCGGTCCGCTCCACGTCCACCCCCAGGGCGACGTCGCCGGGCACGAGGGCATCCTGGCGGTGCATACCGACGGGTCCTCGAAGACCTACAGCGGCAGCAAGTGGCACGCGGACGTCACGTGCGACCGCGAGCCGCCCGCGGCCAGCATCCTTCACCTGGGGACGGTCCCGTCCTCCGGGGGCGACACGCTGTTCTCCAGCGTCCTTGCCGCCTACGACGCCCTTTCGGCGCCCATGAAGCGGTTTCTCGGGGGGCTGACGGCGGTCCACGGCGGCGCCCGGCAGTACGGCGGCTACTTCGGCACCCGGGTGGAGGAGACGCGCGACGGCGCGTTTCCGGAGGCGGTCCACCCCGTCATCGCCCTGCACCCGGCGACGGGGCGCAAGGCGATCTACGTCAACGAGACGTTCACCGAATCGATCGTCGAGCTCGACGGGGCGGAGAGCCGGACGGTGCTGCGCTTCCTGTGGTCCCACATCGCCCAGCCGCGCTTCCAGTGCCGCTTCCGCTGGCAGGCCGGCTCGGTGGCCCTGTGGGACAACCGCGCCACGCAGCACCTGGCGGTCTGGGACTACTGGCCCGAAACCCGCTCCGGGCACCGCGTCACGATCCGGGGCGCGCCGCCGGCGGCGGCGTGATCACGTCCGGGCGAGCGCCGACTCCGCGAGACGGGCCCAGTAGCTCGCCCCCAGCGGCAGGATGTCGTCGTTGAAGTCGTAGCGCGGGTTGTGGAGCCGGCCGCCGTCGCCTGCGGGTCCGTTGCCGATGAGGATGTAGCAGCCCGGCCGCTCCCGCAGCATGAAGGCGAAGTCCTCGGACCCCATCGACGGCCGGTGGTCGCGGTCGACGTTGGCGGCGCCCACGAGGTCCGCCGCGACGTCGCCCGCGAGGGAGGTCTGCCTGGCGCTGTTGACGGTCGCCGGGTAGCGCCGCTCGTAGGAGAGCTCGGCGGTGCAGCGGTGGGCCGCGGCGATGCCGTCGGCGATGCGGCGCACCGCCGTCTCGAGGGCGTCGCGGACCTCCGCCTCGAACCAGCGGCAGGTCCCTCTCAGCACGACGCTCTGGGGGATCACGTTCCAGGTGTCGCCGCCGTGGATCTGGGTGACGCTGACGACGACGGTATCCAGCGGCGAGGTTTCCCGGGATGCGATCGACTGCAGGGCCAGGGTGATCTGGGCCGCGGGAATCATCGGATCGGCGCCGTGGTCGGGCATGGCCGCGTGGGTGCCCACGCCCCTGACGGTGATCTCGAAGATGTCGAACGCCGCGAGGAACGGCCCCTCCCTCACGGCGAAGCTGCCGGCCGGAAGGCCCGGCGCGTTGTGCATGCCGTAGACCTCCTCGCAGGGGAAGAGGTCGAAGAGGCCGTCCTCGATCATCACCCGTCCGCCGCCCTCGTTCTCCTCGGCGGGCTGGAAGATGAAGTGCACCGTGCCGTCGAAGCTCCGCGTCTCGGCGAGGTAGCGCGCCGCGCCGAGGAGCATGGCGGTATGCCCGTCGTGGCCGCAGGCGTGCATCCTGCCGTTGCGCGTGGAGCGGTGGGCGAAGGTGTTCTCCTCGTGGATGTGGAGCGCGTCGAGGTCGGCGCGAAGACCGACGTGCCGGCCGCCGCGTCCCGCCGCCAGGGTGCCGACCACGCCGGTGCGGGCGAGGCCGCGGTGGACCTCGAGTCCGAAGCCTTCGAGCAGCTCCGCCACCTTGGCGGAGGTCCTTTCCTCCTCGAACGCCGTCTCGGGATGGGCGTGGATGTCCCGCCGCCAGCGGGTCATGGCGTCGTGAAACCCGGCAATGCGGCCGATGACGGTCATGGCGTCTCCCCGGTCGTCACGAAGGCAGGGGCACGTCCGCCGGCGGCAGGGGCGGCCGCCCGAGGATCATGTCCGCGGCCTTCTCGGCGATCATGATGGTGGTGGCATTGGTGTTGGCGTTGACGATGCTCGGCATGACGGAGGCGTCAACCACCCGCAGGCCCTCGATGCCGTGGACCTTCAGGTCCGGGCCGACGACGGCCATGGCGTCGTTTCCCATCCGGCAGGTCGAGGCGAGGTGGAAGTCGCCGGCGACGTTGGCGCGCAGGAAGGCCTCGACGTCCCCGCGCGAGGCGACCCCGGGACCGGGGTCGACCTCGACCGGCCCGTGGACCCGGTGGGCCGGCTGCGAGGCGATGTCGCGGCCGATCTCCAGCGACCGCGCCATCCGTTCGAGGTCCTCGCCGGTCGACAGGAAGTTCGAGCGGATGCGCGGCGGATCCCCGGGCCGGGCGCTCGCCAGCCTCACCCATCCACGGCCGGCGACGCGCGTGGGGCCGACGCAGTAGGTGAAGCCGTGGCTCCCCGGCAGGACGTTGCCCTCGTGGGTGATCAGCACGGGAAGGAACTGGATGAGCATGTCGGGATGGCGCACCGACGGGTCGGTCCGCAGCCAGGCGCAGGTCTCGACGTTGTTCGTGGCGCCGGGACCGGTGCGGGTGGCGAACCAGCGCAGGCCCGTGCAGAGCATCATCTCCGGCCTCAAGGCCCGGCTCATGGAGACGGGATCCCGGGTGCGCCACTTCATGTAGACGATGGGATGGTCCTGCAGGTTCTCGCCGACGCCAGGAAGGTCGGCGGCCACATCGATGCCGTGTTGCCGCAGTTCGTCCGCCGGGCCGATCCCCGAGAGCTTCAGGAGGTGGGGCGTGCCGACGGCGCCGCCCGAGACGATGACCTCGCGGGCGGCGCGGCATGTCTCGCCCGAGCCGTCGGCCCGGCGCACGGCGATGCCCGCGGCCCGGTTGCCCTCGATCGTGATCCCGGTCGCCAGGGTGCGGGTTTCGATGGCGAGGTTCGGGCGGTGGCGGCAGGGCCTGATGTAGGCCTCGGCGGTCGACGCGCGGACACCGTCGTGGACGTTCATCTGGAAGGCGCCGAAGCCCTCCTGGCGCTCCCCGTTGATGTCGTCGGACACGGGGTGGCCCGCCTCGGCGCCGGCCTCGACGAAGGCATGGTAGAGCGGGCTGGGCCAGCGTCCCCGGACCACGTGGACCGGCCCGGAGCCGCCGCGCCAGCGCGATTCGCCCTCCTGCCAGGTCTCGAGGCGCCGGAAGTAGGGCAGGACCTCGCGCCACGACCAGCCGCGGGCGCCTTCCCCGGCCCAGCGCTCGAAGTCCAGGGCGTGGCCGCGGATGAAGCACATGCCGTTGATGGCGGACGAGCCGCCGAGCACCTTGCCCCTGGGCTGGCCGATGCGGCGGCCGTTCAGGGCGGGCTCGGGCTCGCCCTCGAACATCCAGTTGAAGGCGGGTTTCTGCCAGGCGCTGCCGAACGCCGCCGGCATCTCGATGCGCCAGTTGTCGAGGAGCGGCCCCCTCGCCGGCCCCGCCTCCAGCAGGAGGACGCGGATCGAGGGATCCTCCGAGAGCCTCGCGGCCAGCACGCCCCCGGCGCTGCCGGCGCCCATGATGATGTAGTCGTATTCCCGCGCCGCCATGCGCCCTCGCCCCGGGCCGCCCGCCGGGTGCTGGTGGAGCTGAGGGGATTCGAACCCCTGACCTTCGCATTGCGAACGCGACGCTCTACCGACTGAGCTACAGCCCCTTCGAAGCAGTGCGCCGATGTAGGTTCGTCCACCGGACTTGTCAAGCCGGAGAGAGCGCCGCCGACGCTCGCGGCAGGCCCAGGCCAACGAGCTTTGCATATCGCGACGGAGTGCCGGCAGCCGCATGCACGCAGGTTGTCGAGCGGTTGGAGCCCCCTTCAGGAGTGAGCGACCGGTGTCGTTCCTCGGCGTAAAAAGTGGAAGAAGCAACGCTCCCCGACGACGCGACACCCATGCGGGCGGTGGACGTGGATCGGAAACGGAAGCTGGATTGATGGCGGGCATGACACTATCATGGGCGCTTCCCGATCAAGCTGGAGGCATTCATCCATGGCCGCATCGAAGGACACGGTGAAGATCATCCGTGTTCGAGTGACCGAGGGCAGGACCGGTCTCCTGTTTGCCGAGAGCGAGGACCTTCAGGGACTTCTGGTCGCCGAACCCGACATGGCTTCCCTGTGGGAGAAGGTGCCCGAGGCCATCCAGGACCATCATCGGGCGATGGGCGCGAGCGTCATCGTCAAGCGCGCGACGCACCGGGACCCGAGCCACCACACGTTCGCCGCCATCCCGGAGGAGATGATCACCCGGGAGGCCGCTCGTCACTGACGAGGAGCATGGCGACCGGGCGCACGCCTGCGGACTTGCCCCTTCGAACGTGCCCACCGTGTATCCCGCGCCATAGACACCGGAACAGCGCCCGGAGACCGTGGAACAGATAAGCGCCGTGTTTCCATCGGATAACTGACCAGCGCCGGGTTGTGGCACTGTTCACTGAAGTCCTCCGTTTATCGGTGATGATCGTCTTGTTCTGGACTACCGCGTTCAGCGGCGTGTTCAGGCCGTTCTCGTTTGACCGGCAAGCGCGAGACGACCCACCGCCGGTCGGTCTTGGGGAAATTAGTCCGGCCATGCCGGCCGTCGGGCGGATCAGGCCACCGCCTGCCTCGTCTCGTTCATTTCCGAACTGGAAACGTAGGAGATGACCGGAAAGGCCTGAACCTGGACCTTCGCAAGGCGGCTGCGGATGTGGCGCACCACGCGAACCGCCACGTTCGCGTCGAACTCCTCTTCAGTGCCGCGGAACTCGACCTTGACGCGCAGGATATCGTCGCCGTCCTCGTCTTGCGTGCGCACGATGCGAACGTCTCCGATCCTCGCTTCGCCGAACATGCTCTTCAGGACGCGCTGTACAATCGTCTCGATCTCGCGTGTTTCGACCATGATCCCGTTCCCTTCGTTCCAGACATGTTCGCGAGCGCACCGGCCTTGCCCGCAGCCGGCGCGCAGCCTCGCTCCGCTGTTCAGGAACGAGCGTTTCAGCGGACACGGGAACCATCCCTTCGCGACGTGAAAGGCGCAACCTGCAGCGTCGGCGGGGCGCCGCTCGCTTCCGGGCATGCCCCCCGTGCGGTCGTCTTCATGCGCCGGTTCCCGTCATTCGTGTCCGGGGGTCACTGACGCGCCCTTGGATACGATGCCGGCACACCGGGATATCGCCTCAACGGAGATCCGGTTCAAGCACTGGATTCCCGGCTCGGGGAGAGGAACAGGCACATGCGCGGTCGCTTTACAAGGTCGCGCACCGGCCCTGGCCGAACGCCCCGGCGATATCGCCCTGGACCAGAGGTTCCCGCGTGCAGCTCTCGTCCGGTCCGGCCTGCAGGTGCCCGGCGAGCCGCTTATCGTGCGCTTCCAGCCGGCGCCGGCGGCATCCCGGGCGGAGGCCACGGCTCCGCCAAAGTCCGTCTCACTCTATTCGCTGAACCGCGCGAGACGTGATCAGCATGCGATACAACGCCGGGCCGCAAATGTCAGGGGATCGGGCGCCTGAGAGCCGCCTCGTCCTGCCGACGACAGTCGTACGACTGCAGGGCTGCGTTGTGTGGACGCACAGCTTCGGGAATGATGACCGGAGGCCGTCTGGCGGAGACCGTTATGCAGACCCTGCCCTTTCCCAGCCGGATACCGGACGGCTACGAGCCCCTCGTGCGCGAACCCTGCTTCGATCCCTCGCGCCACCTGGCGCTCGAGGCTCCCGCGCGCACGTGGACGCTGGAGGAGTTTGGCTACGGCGATGACGTGGTCCGTGCGATGCCTTCGCCTGTCGCGGCAGCCGGACCGTTCCGGGTGTTGTCCAGGGAGGGCGTCGAGGCTGTCCAGGACGTCTGTCGTGCGTTGAAGACTGGTCGCGAACTGAGCCTGGGAGGCAATCGCACGAGCGCTTACGTCCACGGCGCCACCTACCGGTCGAGGTTCCTGCGTGACCTGTGCAACAGCCCTGACGTTGCGTCGTTCCTCTCGGAAATCGCGGAAACCGAGTTGGTGCCCCATTCGATGCCGTCGCAGCAGGTCTACATCAACTACGCGCCCGACGACCTGACCAAGGCCGTCGACAACTGGCATGTCGACTCGATCGGATTCGACTGCGTGCTGATGGTCTCCGATCCGGCAGGATTCGCCGGTGGGCGCTTCCAGGTGTTTCGCGGTTCCATGGAGCAAGCCGCTGCGCTGCTGGCAACCACCACCAGGGAACTCACGGAAGGCTTCCTCGACGATCTGCCCGACGAGCGGGTCGAGGAGTTCGCGTTCCCCGGACCGGGATGGGCCGTGTTCCAGCAGGGTCACCTTGTGCTTCACCGCGCCACGCGACTGGAAGCGCCCGGAGAACGGATCACACTGGTGCCTGGCTATGTGTCGCCTGACGCTTCAAAGAGCGATCCCACCAATGTCGAGCGAATCACGGGTTGGGGTGAACCGGGAATCCTCGCCGAGCTGGCGCGTCATGCGGCGTGGCGATCGCGCAACAGGCTCGACGGGCTCGTTGCCACCCTGCCGATGACGGATGATTCATCGATGCTGGTTGCGAGCCTGCGCGAGGCGATCACGGACATCGACCGCCTGGTTTCCGCCCTGTCGGGCTCCAGCGCGAGTGCCGGGATCGGACAGCACAATGATGCCGACGGCCCCAACCCGCCGGGGCGAGCCGCAACGAGCGGAGGATCGTAGGCCTTACGCGCCTCGCCGCACGGGTCCAGGGCCTGGCCCGTACCGCCTGTTCCCGCTGACCCGTTCCCATCCTGTCGGGCACCGTACATTCCCGCGCCGGTTGGTCGGCAAGGTCTGCGGAGCGCAGGCCTGCCTGTTCCATGCGAAACTCGATCGTGGCGATGCCCCGTCGCCATCGGCACCAGCTTGCTTTCGTACAATTCAACGAGACCGGGCAGGAGATCGAGCTCGGCGCCCTCCGGGCTGTCGGCTTCGGCATCCATGAGTTCGGGAATCCGCTCCAAGCGCCTCGGGAGTGCGTAGCGCCGTGCGGCGGTCTACCCGCTGCAGGGAGCAGCGAAGGCGGTTCGCCTTGTTGTTGCCTCGAGCCGCCCGCCGTAGATGCCGGCGCCGAACTCCTCGTGAAAGAAGTACGCGAAGGTCCGGTTGGAGAAGTTGAGCATGCCGCCTTCCATCCCGAACACCCTGTCGATGGTCGGGATGTCCATGGAGCGGATCCTGGCATTCAAGGCGGCTGCCATGGCTCACCTCATTCCCAGCGCCGAGAGCCAGGCGTCCACCTGCCCGAACGCGTCCCGCTGCCATTGATCGCCGGTGCGCTCCGCGAGGATGTCGGGTCTGTCGACGAACCGCCGCACGCGAATCGGACCGAAATCGTCCGGATGGCGGAACTTTTCCGCGATGTGGAGATAACCGGTCCTGGCTGTCTCAAAGGCCAGGAGGGGTTCGGTTGCCGCGACGAGCGCCTCGATGCCGCCAGGGAAGTTGCGGATACTGTAGTAGATATCGTAGGCGTCCTTTTGCTTGAGACGGTTCGCGATGGCATAGCCCTTCATGGCCAACAGCGCGGGAATCGACGCAACGGCGATCTGCACCCGGTTGCTCCCACCATCTGGCATGTCGCCGTCGATGGCGACGAGCTGATAGAACCGCAGGGCAAGGTCCGCGCCATCGGCGCGCTGCACCGCGAAGTCGGCCACCAGCGGGGGAGTGTTCTTCGCGATGGGGGCGTCATGCGGCCTGAGAAAATCGACGATGACATCGATGCCGGCACCATCGTCGCGAGCGGGGACGGTGCGTACCAGCTGAAAGCGTCGCAGAGGCTCCCCCTGGCGGTAACCCTGCCTCAGGAGAGACTCGACGAGTTGCGCATACTCGCCATCGCCCAGTGCCTCGGCATCCAGGGTGAGATCCACGTCCAGGGTGCCGATATGCGGCATGTCCGACTGGTTGAGCAGCAGCCAGGGAACAGCGCCGCCGATCACCGCGAACTTGCCCCGGTAGCTCCCCAGGATTTGCCCGATCTCCACCAGAACCGATCTGACGGCAACCGTGGTGCGGTCGTCGTAGTCGGAGGCGTGTTGCGGGTCTATCTCAGCCATGGGAAGAACTCTCCCGCCAGATGTTCCGCCGCCTCCCGGTCGCGGTCGCTGCCGGTCCAGAGATCGAGATAGGTGACGACGGGACTGGTGCAGAACACGCTCGGCGCAGGTTCGCTCGCGTCGTGAAACAGGCTTTCATCCGTCGTGACGAGCAGCACCACGTTTGCGCCCCGTGCGGCGTGGGTCAGCTTCAACACGTCTTTCAACGCTTCAACGCCCGTCTTATCGGCGTAGAACGTCCGGGTGGCGCTGCGGCCGAATGGCGCAAGCCACTGTGCGGCCGAATGCAGCGCGTAGATGGCGCGCGGGCGCACGGGGTCAGGGTTGAGCGTGCCCTGGAGCCGCTCGTCTAGCTGAGTTCCATGGAGATGGGTGTACCCGGCGACCGACTCGCTGGTCGGGCGGCTATAGCTCTCGCGCCAGACCTCCAGCAGGGCGTCCGGCTGAACGAGGACGACGCCGTCCTCCCCAGGTTCGATCCATTCGCGTGCCAGCAAAGCCTTGCGGACGTTGCTCACATGGCCGTAGCTGGCGCGGGCCTGTACCGCCAGATCGGCGACGCGCCATCCGCGTCCCGGTTCGCGCAGCAGGACACGCAGGATCGCCGCTGCCTTCGGAGAGAAAATCGAGCGCAGCGAACGGGTCTCCGAGACGGGCCTCTCTGCAACGGCGCGCTCGATGTAGACGGTGTCGAATGCGAGCCTCGCGTTCCCGACCAGATCGAGATAGGCGGTGTCGTGGTTCAGGCAGATCGCGCGCGACTCTGGAGACAGGTAAGAGCTGACGAGCACGGGAATGAGGCGCCGGCCGGCGTTCGCCTCGCCGGACCGGCGCAGTCGAGCGACACAGCTCTCGAGTTGATGGACACCGGAACGGACGAAACGGGGGGCTCCGTTCGACTTCACCTCGACGACGAGTGCATAGTTGCTGTCGCGGTGGGTGAATGCGATGAGTCCGTCCATGCGATGGTCGCGGCCCAGTTGTCGTTCATAGTGGACGGCCTCGACCCGCAGGCCCGGCACGTCGAGGAGCAGGTCGTGAACTGCGTCGATGGCGCGGACCTCCATCTTTTTCACTAGTTCTGCATTTTTCATCATCCGATGAATATAATTGTTACAGTGAAAATCGCAAGGGCGGTCGCTGTGGCGGGAGTCGATACGCTGGCCGGCAGTCGCATCTGCCGATGCAGGGCTCGGCCCGTGGGTTTGTCGTAGCGGCGAGGGTCCGGTGCGGACGTCACGATCAACCGCGCGCCCGATCGGGTGGAGCTGGCCACCGACGACACGAAAGAGCGCCGCGCGAAGCCCGAGGCCCCGCGGCGGAGTTCTCAAGGCGGGCGAACCCGGGCACACTCCACGCCCTGGCCTCTTCCCTCACGGGCTGGACACGCGATGACGACGACCTATGCATCCCTGCTGTCGCCGATCACGATCAGGGGGCGGACGTTCCGCAACAGGGTGTTCTCGAGCGCCCACGCTCCGGGATACGCGGAGGACGGACTGCCCGGCGAGCGCTACCGGGCCTACCACGAGGAGAAGGCGCGGGGCGGCATCGGCCTCACCATGTTCGGCGGTTCGTCGAACGTCTCCCGCGACTCGGGCTCGATCTACGGCCAGATCCACGTCGGCGACGACCGGGTGATACCGGCCTTCCGGGAGCTCGTCCGCAGGGTTCACCGCCACGGCGCGGGCCTGATGTGCCAGATCACCCACATGGGGCGCCGGACCACCTGGGATTCCGGCGACTGGCTGGCGACCAAGGGCCCGTCGGCGCGGCGCGATCCGGCCCACCACTCCGCGCCCTACGCCCTCTCGACCCGGGAAATCGCGCGCATCGTCGGCGACTTCGCGGCGGCCGCCCGGCGCTGCCGCGAGGGCGGCCTCGACGGCATCGAGGTGCTGGCGTCGACCCATCTCGCGGGACAGTTCCTCTCGCCGCTCAGCAACGGCCGCACCGACGCCTACGGCGGCGGGCTCGACAACAGGATCCGCTTCCTTCTCGAGGTCCTCGAAGCCTGCCGCACCGCCGTAGGCGACGACTTTCTCATCAGCGTGAGGACCAATGCCGACGAGAGCAACGAGGGCGGACTGACGGCCGGGGACGGCGTCGAGATCGCCCGCATGATCGGCTCCCACGGCGCCGCCGACATCATCAACGTCAACGGCGCCTACGGCGGCACGGACATGGGCATGAGCGAGTACATGCCGGGCATGGCGTTTCCTTCGGCACCCTACGTCGAGCTGGCGAGACGGGTGCGGCAGGCCAGCGGCCTCGTCACCTTCCAGGCGGCGAGGATCTCCGATCCGGCAACGGCCGACTGGGCGATCTCGGAAGGCCACCTCGACATGGCGGGCATGACGCGGCCCCACATGGCGGATCCCGAGATCGTCAACAAGCTGCGGCGCGGCGAGGCCTCGCGGATTCGGCCCTGCGTCGGAGCGGGATACTGTCTCGACAGGATCTACGGCGGCAGGGATGCGCTCTGCCAGCACAATGTCTCCACCGGCCGCGAGGCCTGGCTCGCGCCGCGGATCCGGCCGGCGGCGCGCAAGGAGAGGGCGGTCGTGGCCGGCGCCGGTCCGGCCGGTCTCGAAGCCGCCCGCGTCCTTTCCCTGAGAGGCCACGCGGTCACCCTCTTCGAGGTCTCGGACCGGCCCGGCGGCCAGGTGCTTCTCGGCGCCATGGGTGGATGGCGCAAGGACATCATCGGCATCACCGACTGGCTGGCGGCGGAGGTCGAACACCTTGGCGTCGATCTGCGCTTCGCGAGCTACGCGGAGGCCGACGACGTGCTCCGCCTCGATCCCGGGATCGTCATCGCCGCCACGGGCGGCGTGCCGGCCATGGAGCTTGCCGAGGGCGGCGGCGAGCATGCGCTGAGCGTGTGGGATGTCCTCACGGGGGCGGCAAGACCCGCCGGACGGGTGCTCGTCGCCGACGCCGTGGGCGCCCATGCCGCGCTCTCACTTGCCGATCGCCTGAGCGGATCGGTCGACGATCTCGTCTTCGTCACGCCGGACCGCCATGTCGGCCGGGCGATCGGCGTGCAGAACGTGCCCGTCTACATGCGGAACCTCGTCCGGGCCGGCGCCACCCTGATGACCGACCGGGCGCTGGTCGGCCTGCGCCGGGAGGGCAACCGGCTTCAGGCCCGCCTGCGCCACGCCTACACCCGGGACATCGAGGAGGTGGAGGTGGACGGCGTGGTGGCCGATCTCGGCCTCGAGTCGGTGACGGACCTCTACGACGGACTGCGCGGGCACTCGAGCAATCTCGGCGAGGTCGATCACGACGCGCTGGTCTCGCTGAAGCCCCAGACGCTCCGCCTCAACAGCGGCGGCGCCTTCCGGCTCTTCCGCATCGGCGATGCCCTGGCGCCCCGCGACATCCACGCGGCCCTCCTCGACGCCAACAAGTTGTGCAGGGTGCTGTAGGCTCAGTACCAGGCATCGTCCATGGACGCCTTGCGCCGGGCGACGAACCCGGCGAGGGCCTCGCCGGCGGCGGGATCCATCGGCGGCGCCTCGTAGGCCTCGAGCATCGCCTTCCAGGCGGCGTTCGCCCGCTCCTCGGGCCGGGGCGCGCCGCCTTCGGACCAGGTCTCGTAAGGCCCGGGTTCCGGAAGCCGCGGCATGAAGTTGGCGGTCCTGTAGTGGCGCAGCGTGTGGGCCGTGGCGAGGAAGTTCTCTCCCGGAGCGGTCTCGAGGTAGGCGTCGCGGGCCAGCCCCTCGCCGTCGCTGGCGAAGCCCTGGAGCATGCGCAGCATCATGCCCGCGTGATCGAGATCCATGACGAACTTCTCGTAGGACATGGTGAGCCCGGCCTCGAGCCAGCCCGCGGCATGCCAGATCTGGTGGGCGCCCGAGATCACCGTCGCCCACATCGCGCTGGTGCTGTCCTGCATGGCCTGGCCGTCGGCGGCGTTCGCCGCGGTGATCTGCCCGCCTCCGGAACGCACGGGAACCCCGAGGCGCCTGCCGAGCTGGGCGAGCGCGAGGGTCACGAGGTTGGCCTCCGGCGTGCCGAAGGTCAGCGCGCCGGACTTCAGGTTCATGGTCGCGTGAAAGCTGCCGAAGACGCACGGCGTGCCGGGGCGGACGAGCTGCGCAAGGGCGATGCCGGCCATGCCTTCGGCGAGAGTCTGCGCGGCGACGGCCGCCGGTGTCACAGGTCCCATGGCGCCGCCGATGACCGACGGCGATACCGCGACGCACTGTCCGGCTTCGGCATAGGCCCGCAGGGCCCCGGACATGGCGGCGTCGTAGACCAGGGGCGAGTTGACGTTGATGTTGGCCTGGATGACGGCGTTCGCCTCCACGAAGCGGGCGCCGAAGACGAGGCGGACCATCTCGATGGAGTCCAGGGCGCGCCCGGGCGCCGTCACGGCTCCCATGAAGGGCTTGTCGGACAGCGTGAGGTGGGCGAGCACCATGTCGAGATGGCGCTTGTTCACCGGCACGTCGACCGGTTCGCACACGGTGCCGCCCGAGTGATGCAGCCACGGCGACATGAAGGAGAGCCTGACGAAGTTCCGGAAGTCCTCGAGCGAGGCATAGCGCCGCCCCCGGTCGAGATCGGTCACGAAGGGCGAGCCGTAGCCCGGCATCAGCACGACATGATCGCCGCCGAGCGTGACGCTGCGCTCCGGGTTGCGGCCGTGCAGCGTGAATGTCTCCGGCGCCGTCGCACAGAGGGCGCGCGCATGGCTGCGGTCGAACCGCACCCGGTCGCCCCTGACGTCCGCGCCGGCTTCCCTGAAAAGGTCGAGGGCGTCAAGATCCCCGCGAAACTCGACGCCGATTTCCGCCAGAAGCCAGTCGGCCTGCTCCTCGATCCCCGACAGCGCCTCTTCTGCGAGGAGCTCGTAGGCGGGAATGCGGCGCCTCGTCCAGGCCGGGGGAAGGGACCCTTCCGCGCCACGTCCGGACGACCGCTTGCGTCTGCCCGACTTCCTGTCCCTGCCCATGACCGGCACCCCGCGCTCCCGGTCGATCATGCTGGCCACGGCCTTCACGGCGCAAGGGACGCCCGCGTTCCGTTCCGCGCATGGATGACGTGCCTGGATGTCCGCACCCGGTGCTGATGTCCCAGTTGGACGCCTGATGCGCGAACCTGTCAGATGATGAACCGGTGGTTCCATCACGCACGCTCGGTTCTTTCAGGGGAGGGGCGTGACGACGACCCGTCCTGCCCGCCCCCGACGGAATGACCGGACCAGGGACGAATCCATCCGCCGTTCGAAGCCACGCCCGTCCATGTCGGGCGTCATGGCGACGCTTCGAACGACACGTCAGGGCCGGCGACGGCGAGGCCGGCCTCAAGTCATCGCGCAGACCTGCGATGTGGTATCGCGATGCCGTACTTCCGCAGAGTGCTTTCCACATCCGGCCGCCGAAGTCGAACCCTCCTGTCGTTCAGCAGATAGGAAAACACGTATCCAAGGCCCAGGATCAGCACACCTATGAGGAAGCAGTAGATGATGGCGCGGTCGGGATAGCGATCCTTGAGGTAGCCGATGTAGAGGGGGCCACAAACCCCTGCCGCGGCCCAGGCCGTCAGCATCACTCCGTAGACCGACGACATTCTGCGCATCCCGAATACATCCATGATGAATGACGGCATCGTCGCGAAGCCACCGCCGAAGCAGAGAAGAATGTAGCAGACAAGAATCGAGAAAACCCAGGGATCGCGCTCCGTCATCAGGATTCCAAAGACGATCATCTGGCTGGCAAGCAGAATTCTGAACACGCGGACGCGGCCGATACGATCGGAGAGCAACCCCCAGAAAAGCCGTCCGATGCCATTGCAGAGCGAGCTTGCGGCAATCAGGGTTGCGCCGTACTCGGCGAGAGTTTCCGGCTCGACGGACGGATCGGCAAGTCCCCAGACGTCCTGAAGCAGGGGCGACTGGAAGCTGATGACGGCAATGCCTGCGGCGATGTTGAAGAAAAAGACGATCCACATGACGGCGAATTCACTCGACAAAAGGCAGCGCGCAGTCGATCCGGGATCTTCCTCCGGTTCACTCGAAGCCCTGCCTCCCTGGAAACGTTCCGTGAACTCAGCCGGTGGGTCCCGCAATGCCCAGCTGCACGGGATCAGCACCACGGCAAACACCACGCCAAGCCAGACGAAGACAAGCGGCAGGTCGCCTTCCGTCTCGACCACCAGCAGGGGTGCCAGTCCCATGCTCAGGACAACCGCTCCCACACCGAAGCCCCATGACGACAATGCCGGTCGCCAGTCCCTGCCGGTCCGGGAACCACTTGGCAACGGTGGCGACCGGTGTGACGTAGCCGAGACCGATGCCAGCACCCCCGATCACGCCGTAACCGAGATAGAACAGCAGGAGACTGTCCATGTGCAGCGCCAGACCCGCCAGGAGATAGCCTCCGGAGAACATCACACTCCCGGCGAGCGCCAGTCGCCGGGGACCGACTCTCGGCAGAAGCATGCCCGCTCCCGCGGCGGACATGCCGAGCGAGAAAATGGTGATGCTGAACGCCACCGCCGTGTCCGTGAACGACCAGCCCAGCTGCCGGACGAGAAGTGTCTGGAAGAAACTCCACGCGTAGACCGTACCCAGACAGACCTGGAGCAGTGTGCAGCACAGGACCGTGACGATCCGCGACAGCGTCATCTGAGGCTACTCTTTGCCGCGATCCGGCCCTGACGGCCGCTCCGCTCCCTGATCGTCGGACAATCGTGAAAAGTGAAGAAACAGCCGGGCAAGATCGCCGGCTTCGTCCTTGCGGGCGAGCAGCTTCTCGCTCGCCGCATCGTCAGTGGACTGTTCTCGTGCGAGCCCGACCGCGTATGTCACAAGCCCGTCGACCGGCTTTGCCGCATAGTTGACGAACCAGATCGCGGCGAAGACGCCCACGATAAAAATCGTGCAGATCAGATAGACCTGCTGGCCGATGGCTCTCTGAATCTTCAGTGCGATCAGCCCGGTGTCCATGCCGATGTGAACCGCGCCGGCCACGCCCGCCAGGATCGGGCTCCCCACTTCGATGAAGTCGCCCATGCCGGGCAGGGCTGCGCTCCACCGTTGCCGTGCTTGTCGCGTCACCGGCACGGATTTCCTCCGGAATGCCCGGCACGAAGGTATGGGCGAGGATCTCCCCGGATTCGCTCGTGATGTAGATGTAGCTTACCCCCTGGATCTCGACGAACTGATCGATCAGGGACTGCAGGGCGGTCAGGTTGCTGTTCAGCAGGATGTTCACGCTGGCATCGGCGATCGTCTTGGCAATTCCCTTGCTGTTCGCCTCGTACTCCTTGGAGAGATGCGTGTCGACCGTGTAGATGCAGAGATAGGACGTCGACACCCCGATCACGCCGAACAGGAGGAAGACGCCGAAGAGGGTTTTTCGGAAGAGTTTCGGAATGTGCATGTCACGCAAACCTGTTCTGCCAGTTGTGGAGCGGAACGAACCGGCCGTCGTCGACGACCGTGTAGTAGACCTTCTGCAGACCCTGGCGCCGATCCGGTCCGAACGACACCGTCTCGCCGATACCCAGATCGTACTCCGCTATGCTGAAAACGGCGTCCTCCAGGGCGCCCCGTTCCGGACTGTCGCCGAGGCGCCCGAGAAATCTCGACCATCATCTTGGCATCGAGGAAGCCCTCGAGACTCACGAAGCTGTGCGAGAACGGCGTGTAGTCTTCGTTCGACAGTTCCCGGGGTGCCGAAGGAGGAGCATGGAGCGCCATCAGCTCCTGGTACTGCTTGACGGCCGGAATCGTGGTGTCGTGGTAGCTGGGCACGACCTGCGAATTCACCAGCAGGGCGGTGTAGCGCTCGCTGTCGTCGCGCGCCCGGGTGATCAGATTGAGCAGGTTCTCGCTTCCGACGAAGGAGACATTGGCGATGGGCACCTGCAGTCCGAGATCCACGGCGTCGCGCAGAAACGCGGCGCACGCGGCATAAGCCCCGATACAGATGACGGCATCGGGACGCGATGCCTTGAGAATCTCCACCTGGTCGCGCATGACGCCGGTGAACTTCGAACCCCGCCGGTAGGTCGCCTCGCCGACGATCCGCTCGCCGTAGGGCTTCAACGCCTGGCGCACCCCCGCCCAGCCGCTGCGGCCGTAGGCGTCGGCCTGATAGAAGACCGCGATGCGCCTGCGGCCGATGTCGACGAAGTTCTGAACGAGGCCCGCCGTCTCCTGCCGGTAGGAGGCGCGAAGATTGAAGGCGAAGCCGCCGTAGGGCGGCTCCCGCTGGGGCTGCGCGCCGGTGAACGGGAAGAACAGGTAGATCTCCTTGTCCTGGAACTTCTTGAGCATGGGAAGCACGCGCGTGACCGTCGGCGTGCCGACGTAGCCGAACAGGGCGAAGACCTCGTCATCCAGCATGAGGGTCAGCGTGTTCCTGACCGCGGGGTCGGGCTGATAGCCATCGTCGTAGGTCTTCAGGACAACCTTCCTGCCCCTGACGCCGCCGTGCCGGTTGACGTGTTCGAAGTAGGCGCTGGCTCCGCGAAAGAGCTCGATGCCGAGACCGCGGGACGGTCCCGAGAACGCGGCCGACATTCCCAGCACGATCTCGCTGTCCGTGACGCCCGACGTCGCCGCCGCAGCGAGGGACTTCGAACCGAGCCCCATCAGGCATCCGCTCAGGCCGTACTGGAGAACCTGCCGCCTCGTCGCTGGCGTCATCCGATGTGCTCCCGGCCGCTGTCCAACGTGTCGGTGAGTGCACCATAGCCCTTTTCCGATGGCGATACCGCAGTCGGCACAACGATCCTTTCGGTGAGCACCCCCGGGCGAGATCCGCTACGAAGGTTCTTGGTTGTCTGGTTGTCGGCTAGAAGGCGTGCCATGACGAGAAGCGGCGTTCCCTGCATCACGGCATGGGTAGCGAAGGTATGGCGATTGCTCCGAAACCGGAGTAACCGTTACTCGCTCTGCAGCAGCGTGATCACTTTGACAGCCTCCGAACAGGTCTGCCCGGGTCCGCCGACACACCTCGGGACGTCTCGCAGGATCGCACCCCGAAGGTGCAGCAGCTTGGTATCCGTTGCGGTAACTGGCAGGCAGGACCGGGGCTTTCGCTCCTTGCTACCGGGTGCCTTCCTGGTCCCCGGTGCCGGTGGTCCCATCGAATTCCTCGGCCGGTTCACGTGCTGCAACGCGTCCAGCGCTCGCTTGCGGGCATCCGCATGATCGACGATCGGCCAAGGCCACGTCTCCCCAAGGCTGACGCCGGCGGCCTCCAGGACCGGCGTCGGCGCGGTCCACGGCGCATGGATGAACGCGTCGGGCAGCTCCGCAAGTTCGGGGAGCCAGCGCCGCAGGTAACGTCCTTCCCCGTCGAAGCGCCGCGACTGCGCAACCGGATTGAAGATGCGGAAGTAGGGGGCGGCGTCGACACCGGTGCCCGCCACCCATGCCAGCCTGCACTGTTGTTGGCGCGGTCGGCATCCACCAGCGTGTCGAGAAACCATGCGGCGCCGGCGCGCCAGTCGATCAGCAGGTGCTTGGTAAGGAACGAAGCCGCGACCATGCGCACGCGGTTGTGCATCCATCCCGTGGTCCAGAGCTCCCGCATGCCCGCGTCCACCAGCGGATAGCCGGTGCGGCCGCGCTGCCAGCGTTCGAGCCCGGCCGTGTCGTCACGCCAGGCCAGGCGATCGAAGGCCGGACGCATGTTCTCGCTCTCCATGCCGGGATTGTGGAACAGAAGGTGGTGGGCAAACTCCCGCCAGCCCGAGTTCGCGCAGAAAGGCGTCGCCACCCGGTCCGGCCCCCCTCGAGCCAATC